>NZ_CP026735.1:0-7590 GCF_003999335.1 Brevibacterium linens
ATCTGATATTGCTTTCGAGACCCACTTTGAACACACCGAGCAAAATCCCACTTTGAACTCAGACGCCATGGGAACGTGGGGCTATGAGTACAGCGAGCACGGAGACGTGGGGACAGATGTGGTTGCCGCTGTGGCCCCTGGCCTCTGACGATCTGCTCCAGGGCATCTATCGCACCAGCCGCCACAACGCCCTGGAGCTGCGCTACATCGAGGCCAACCCCCAATCCTTGTCGAATCTCCTTGTCGTCGACATCGACCACCCCGACGCGCTCATGCGCGCCATGTGGAACCGAAAAGCCTGGCAACCCAACGCCGTAGTCGAGAACCCTGCCAACGGCCACGCACACGCCGTATGGGCACTTGCAGAGCCAGTCACCCGCACCGAGTACGCCAGACGCAAACCACTCGCCTACGCCGCCGCCGTGACCGAGGGGCTGCGCCGGTCCGTTGACGGCGACAAGGGCTATTCCGGGCTGATCACGAAAAACCCCACCCACGAGCAGTGGGAAGCCTCCTGGCTGACCGATCACCTCTACAACCTCGACGAGCTCACCGAGCACCTGACCGTCTCAGACTTCATGCCGCCAGACTCCTGGCAGCGCACCAAGCGGAAAAACCCCGTGGGGCTCGGCCGCAACTGCACCCTCTTCGAAACCGTCAGGTGGGACGTGTACCGGGTCGCGCGCACCATCCGGAAGCGCAACGAACACCCCACGCCAGAGGACCGTCACGACCTCGAAGCAGCGATCGTCAATTTGTGCCAGGAGATGAACTCGACGTTCAGCGAGGCACTGCCCGCCAGCGAGATCAGGGCCACCATTCGCAGCTTCTACAAGTGGATCACCACCCGCTACACCGGGTGGCTCGACTCCCGCACCACCAGCGAAGAAAAGTCCGCCGCCTACCACCGCAACACCGGCCGACAAGGAGGCCTCAAGGGCGGCATTGCCAGTGGCGAAGCTCGCCGCGCGGCCACCCGCCAGCGCATTATGGAGGCAATCAGCAATGGCCACTCGTGAGCGAATCCCCCGTAATGGGCTGACTATCCGTGAGCTGGCAGAACGTGCTGGTGTGGACCCACGCACGATTAAGAGGTGGACATCGGACCCTCGTGAGGTCTATCTAAGCCGCGCGGAACAGCGGCGATTGCGGATTCGTGAGCTGCGCGAGACAGGTCTGTCGATGCGTACGATCGCCAACGAGGTCGGTTGCTCCGTTGGCACCGTTCACAACGCTCTCAAAGACCAGCCCGAGGACGAATCATGAGCACCTACGGGCAGAAGAAAAAAGCGTGGGCCAGCGAGTGGGCGAAACTGCGGAAAGAGTACCTGTCGGGGAAGCTCATGGACGTTCTCGTTCTCCCCGTCAACGGCGGCACCTCTGTCCGATGGGAGTGCCCGGCCTGCGGCGAGACAGGCACTCCCGTCGCCTCGGAGAAGCTGGCGCTCACCGCTGGTCGTGGGCACATGAACATCCACGTCACGCCCGAGGATATCCAGGCACTCGAAGACATGAAGGTGCGGCGGATGCCGCCCGAACTGCTCTCGCCATTTCAACGGCGTCGACGCGACGAGCTCGAAGCCCACGACCAATGACGACAGCAGGATCGCCGCGACCGTCCTGGAGCGTGCAACAGGCTGCGCGTGAGTGCGGGGTCTCTCCGGCCACGATACGTCGCCGCCTCAAGGACGGGTCTCTGCCCAATGCGGTCCAGGGTGCCCGGGGCGCCTGGACGATTCCGGTCACTGATCTCATTGCGGCCGGTCTCAACCCTGGTCAACCGTCTCCACCTGACCATGGTCAAGGGGTAGTCACCGACCTTACTCACGCCGAGAATGACCATGGTCGTGACTATGGTCAAAGATCATCGTCGCAGGTGAAAGCCCTCCACGACCTTGAGCAAAAGTTACTCACTGAGCAACGTGAGGTTGAGCATCTGCGTACCCATGTGAGTACCCTGCAGAACAATCTTGATGACGTCCGTACGGCCATGCGGATGCTCGAAGCCGGGCCTCGAGACCGGGCTGACCGGTCAGGTTCAGACGTGACCGAGCACGTCGACCACAACGGTATGACCGTGGACAAGCCTGCCCGGTCAGAGTCGGCGGCCGGCGGTTCGTTCTTGCGCCGGCTGTTTCGTAGAAGCAAGTGATCGGAGGACTGTTGGACGAAGACCAGATGGTTCAGTTCTATGAACGCCGAAGGATCTATCCGGAGTGCCAGTCAGGCTGGTACCCGCTCATTCTCGATCTCGATAACAAGATTGGCAGCATCGAACCTGGATACAAAGTCGATCAGATCAAGGAGAAGTTCGGGGGCCTACGGTTCTACTACGACCAGATGAGCGTCAATGACGACAACCGAGAACGTGTGGACAAACTCGTCGATGCAGCCGAAGCGAAGGCCTACACGACCTGCGAGGTGTGTGGCGTCTCTGACTCGACTGTCACTACGAGCGGCCCTTCCTGGGTGAAGACTCTCTGCACAACCCACAGGGGGAAAATTAGGTGAGGCACGGCCCTGGTTAGCCGGGGGTCTTGACCTGAGGCACTCCGGTTCACGGCGTCATGACGAAGTGGTCGGGCTTGAGTCCCGAAGCGTTCGCCCACTCTGCGTTTTGATAGTGGCCGTGGTTTCTCGATTTCGCATTACTCACGTTCAACACTGACATTGATCGAATCGGAAGCTATCTCTGGCTTCGTTGAGGCAATCACCTTGCTCAGTTCGTCGCGCCATTCGCGAACGGTCTCGACAGGAACTACGCGATCAACCAGCGTCGGAGAATCGCCTTGGGCAATAAGAGCAAGCATGACATGCTCCACCCCGAGGTAGTCACCCGGTGACTCATTTGCTAGTTGTACGGCCTCTCGAATCGCGGCCTCTAAGCGTGGAGTTACCCACCCATCGATGCATAGACGACCAACTTGCAGTTCTCCACTTGGCAAGCTCATACGATTATGATCGCTCCATCCCAGCGGCCGCCGAAGCATATACCGTTCAACGGGTACCCGCCTCCATTTCTGCACGTGGCTTCAGTGACCGCAACATAGGGATCTAACGCAACAACTTCCTGCTGCTCATGCGATGGGGAAGCCGAAGCACTAGCCGGGGCAGCTACTCCCAAAACTCCCAGGGCCACGACCGCCACAGCCAGAACGAGATGCTTAGCGCCCATCAGTCGAGTGCTGTCACCTTTGAGCATTTCACTCTCCTATCCTCGTGCCTGGCCAGATCCAAAAGGCAAGGCTAATTGGGCGACTGAGCATACTCCTGCTCTCCGACCGTGACAAGGTTCCATCTGCCGGGGATCTTGACATGAGGCACTCCGCAGAAGTTTTTGGATCGGCACTCTCCAAGCTTATCGACAGTCTGCTCCACACCACCATCGACGAGCATGTCGCCGAGGCGGTATTGCGCGGAGGTTAGGGACTGGTACACGGATAGGTGACACCCGAGCTGGCTCACCGAAGCGAAGGCCTACACGACCTGCGAGGTGTGTGGCGTCTCCAACTCGACCGTCACTACCGCAGGGGACAGATACTCGGTGAAGACACTCTGCGCGGTCCACAGATAATGTCAGCTGATTCAACCCATCGTAATTACCAGTGAAGAAGAACGTCCTATCTCACGTTCCCGAAAAGCCTGACCTGGAACTTGATCGCATCGTAGCTAATATATGCATTTGCTGTAATCATTTATAACCGCCTGTTTTCCTTGTACAGCAAGCCTGGTAGCGTGATGTAAATTACATAGTTTATGCAGGTTTTTCAGCTAGAGGAGACAATCATGTTGGCTATACGACCAAGCATGAAAAGGACGGCCACTGCGGGGGTTGCTGCGATATCAGCAACCCTGCTGGTGACATTGAATCCAGGGATCGCGACAGGCAGCGAAGTAACGAGCACAGAGGCTTCCCAACAGTTCGCAACCAGCCAGTCCCGTGTCGAACTCGCGGGCGTCATCAGCGGAGAGGGACAGAACGATTCCGCTTCGTATACTCTCCCTTTAGAGGCCGGAGATAGACTCGTGGACTCGGGTAAGGGAGACACGATTGTCGACGAATCTGGAGAGACCAAGTTCGCAGTCTCAGCAGCCAGGGCGACAGATGCGAACGGGGAAAAGGTGCAAACTGAGTTCCAGATACACGATGGAACACTGGCGCAAACTATCAGTGAGGAAGAAGCAGGGGAAGTCGACTATCCGGTCTCCGTGGAAACACACGCACTGCCGTATTTCATCGTCAAATGTTTGGTTGGATTGGGTCTGAGCGCACCGGATATCGCCCGAATCGCGTCGATGGGCACCTGGGCTTCGATTGCCGGTGCGTTTGGTCGAGCTGCCGCTGCGTGTGTCTTCGGAAAGTAGGATACGTTGATGTTCAAAAATCCTTCTCAGTCTGATTTGGAGAATCAACTGAAAGATATAGACGAAGAACTGTCTTCCCATCCTTTTTCGAACACGCGAGTCGAAGAAGCTAACTCTTTAGTTGAATCGATGAAGGGAAAGGATAAAGAGGAAATCGACAGGACCCTGAAGGATCGAGATCTACCTGGTCTCGAAGAACTGGGGAAGGTCACGGCCACGGGAACTTACAGCTGGTGGAAGCTACATAGATCCCGAGCGAAAATATTGAAGAAACTAGAACATATTTAAATATCTTCACTTGCGAGCTGTCGAGCAGTCCCTGAGTACACGCCGGGGGAACTCGAACTTGTCGACAGTCCGCTTCACACCGCATGAGCATGTCACCGAGCCGGTACTGCGCAGAGGTGAAGAACGGACTACGGTTCACCCGTCGCGATCGCCTTCATCGATACTCGCCACGACGTTGTGACCACCTACCCTCATTATTCGTGCCATCATCACCTTCATCTCTGACACGACACCACACGCGGGACACTCCAGACTTCCTGCACAGACACACACACCACCCATGAACCCGACCACACGAACACCTTCAGCCATCACACCTCTTGCATTACTGACGGCGTGCAGATTGCGCAGCCGCAACCGTCTGCGCAACGTACTCCTCGCGAGTGATGTCTCTACGCACCTTGGCTGTTAGCCGAGCCACGTCCTCCCTGTTGGGAATCCACCCCTCATGCCAGTTCGCAGCCAACGCCTCCACCACGTTCCGACGCTGCTGATCATCCAAACCCTCGAACACGTCCGGCCACCTTGACTCGATATCAAAACGGTCACTCATCATCATTTCCTCTCCCATCACCAGCTCAGTGCAACGCCAGACAGAGCCACTTATCCCGGGAGAAGTGTATAGCTCGCTCCGCACTTCCAACCCCGCCGGCTCCCGGCAGTCTGGTGCCATTGCACGAACCACACACTCGCATTTCACCCAAGCCGTTGCTCGCTTCATCCCGCGCAGCGATACCGGGTCCGGGGCTTGCCCTGTGTGCATCGATCACCGGATCGAAGCGCAAGTGGTTGCCACTTGCTATGCTTGCTCCCCCTCCACACCAGACCTGTTCTGCATAGTCACTTCTCACGTTGAGCCTGTGCCTCCACAGGTCATTGGTGGATGTTGAGGACGAGGAGAAACACCCTCGACACCGAGCTCACACGTTGCTCCGTCGTGGGTTTTCAACCACTCAGGTTCGCTGTGCTCGTCATCGTCAAAAGCTGTCGGCCCCAGGTCGTCATGAGCGGCATCAAGGATGCTCGACCACCACTCATCTTCGTCCGCATACCCCAAGTCTTGCCACACCCGTGCGGCACTTGCTGTATCGAGTTTCACCCTCAGAGTCGCCACGTCCTCGTAGAGTTCATACGTGAACTCACTGGCCTCACCAACACTCAACGCGACCCGTCGGCCAGTCTTGCGCATCCCGGAGAACGGGCGTCGCCACTCGTCTTTCTCGCGCTGTCGAACATAGCGTTTGAGCTTCTCCAGCTCGTCTTCTTCACTATCAGTCAGGTGCTCAACGACCGGTTGATTCGTGGTCCAGTTGAACGGCTTCATCAGCTGCGAGTCGAGCACAGCCATGTCTCGCTCGAACTCAAGACGGTCAGCTTTGCGCCGATAGTAGTCCCGGGAACGACGCAGCGACTCAAGCTCCATAACTGCATCCTCTGGCACTGCACGACCCGTGCGAGCTCGTTGCCGATACGCGACTTGTTTACACTTCGCCGAGCAGTATCTTTGGCCCTCACCCCGGGTCTCGAACGAGGTCTCGCAGACCTTACAAGTGGTCATTTTGCGCTCCTCACAGGCATCCGCCACACCCTTGCCCGTCACGTTACCTCCCCACGGAAATGTCCCCGTATGCACTGTGGTGCCAGAGGTGTGCTTGATTCATAGTCATTTCGCGCCGGTTTTCTTTCGTTGCCGGCTACGGGGTTAGTTCTCGCGTTTGGCCTGTGTCTCGAGGAGCGTGGTGATGCGTTCGTTGAGTTTGTCGTGCTGGTCTCGGACTGCACTCAGTGCGGCTTCGTGTTTGGCTGCCTCCGTTGACCACTTCTCGGCCTCAGCCTTGGCCTCGGCGAGTTCCTTCCTGAGGGTGTCGGCTTGGGTAGTCGCGGTGTCGCGTTCGGCCTCAACAGTCTCAACGTCGGCAGTCAGCCCCTCGACCTCGACGCGGAGTGCATCGACATCAGAACGCAACTGGTCACGCTCGGGCGTCACGGCCGCCAGGGCGGCCCGATAGGCATCAGCCCAGATCGCCTCAAGGCGTCCGGTCACATCCTCGGGCACAGCCGGGATGGTCTCATGGTCATCCTCACTCGCTGCATCGTTCCAGGCCTTCGCGGTCGCCGAGGCGACGGCCATGCGCACCTTCGCGGCCTCGCGGATCGCGCGGGCAGTCACGGCCCTGCCCGTGTCGGCGAGGTCGCGGGCGGCTGCCTCGGCGCGGGTCTCAGGGGACTGGTCATCGGTCATGGTGGAAACTCCTTCAATTGGTAACGGGTAACTTATGTTACTCGTTACCATGTTACCCCATTTTGGCGTCACCGGCAAGCATGACCCAGCGACACCTGAGCTTCCAGGCTCAGCCATCCACGGGGCACCTCGGTGAGGGATCCGCCGCAGATGAGTTCGCAAGCGAGAATTCGGTCGAGACTCCGTTCCGATACTGACAGCAGAGCCGCACAAGGAAGGGATGCCCCTGCTGCGTGTCAGGCTCGATCCAGAACGGCGACACCGACCGGCATCCCACACATGGACACCGTCGCCGCATAGGAACCAGGAGAACTATCCGCCATCGCTAGGAGTACCCAATGAACCGCATCCCTGCACACCTATCCCTCGCGGCCGTGATCGTCTTCGTCGTCACGATCCTCGCCGTCTGTCCACCGGACCGAATCACTCCGATCCTCGACTGGTTCCAGATCGTCACCGGGACCGCGAGCTAGCGCTCACTGTCTACGTATCAAGGGGTACCGCTGGCCTCGTGGTTGAGGTTTCTGGCGAGGTGACCGTTTCTGCGTAGCAGTCGTGTGCTGCCCTGCGTGTGGTGTCCTCACATGCGGGTGAGATCAGTTCCGGTCAGACCGAGGGTGGAGATGGGGCCAGTTCCAGCGGTCGCCGTAGCGGACCTCGCTACGCTCGGACAGAAGCCTCCCCCCGCCGGAACC